>NZ_JBHNZK010000049.1:0-962 GCF_042464845.1 Pedobacter sp. BG31 | reverse complement strand
CCCGCCCGATAGCGAGAGTGCATACTGTTGGTTTACCCCGGTTTTGTATACATAACTTTCAAAATCATCATACACATCATGTGCGGCGAAACCTGCCTTGGCCTGTTCCAAATCAGCAGTTGAAAGTCTGCCCGCCGCATTCAAAATCAGCAGTTCTACAAAGGGCGTTAAAGCCGGTTTCTGGCTGGAGTTGATCTGGCTGGTATAATAACCCTTGCCGAATAAAAACTGCTCTACATCAAGCGCATCGGCTGATGAGATGCGCTGCTCATACCGCAGGTTAGGCTTTTGTGCAAAACCGATGCTGCCCGAAAAATTTACCGACAGCGGCGTATTCTTTTTCCCTCTTTTGGTGGTAATCACAATCACCCCGTTCCCGGCGCGGGAACCCCAGATAGAGGCTGCCGCGGCATCTTTTAAAACGGTGATGCTTTCTACATCTTCAGGGTTGATATTGGCCAGGTCGCCTGCGTAAGGAAAATCATCTACCACAACCAGCGGATCGCGCGGGCCACGGATGGTACTGGTACCACGGATAGAAAATTTACCCGAGGCCGAGGTTGTCCTATCAAAGGTGAGCCCGTTACCAATGGCCTCTAACCTGTCGAGTATGTTTTTGCCCACCTGCTGGTCTAACCTGGCCTTATCCAGTTTGTCAAAAGATCCGGTGGCCCGCGTTCTATCCAGCAACTGGTAACCCGTGCTTACCATAACCTCGTTCAGCTGGTTATCGGCAGGCTGTAAACTCACCACAAATGCCCGGGTTAAAGGCACCGTTACACTAACCGCATAGGTTTTAAAACCCACCGCGGTGGCCACAAAACGGTAAGTACCGGCAGGCAGCTTTACAACAAAGATTCCTTTTGCATCTGTTTGGGTTTTATGCATCAGCCCATCGGCTCCTGTAAGTTCGATGTTCGATAGCACTGCCGTACTATCGGCAGCACTTAAAATTTTGCCGC
>NZ_JBHNZK010000048.1:0-1119 GCF_042464845.1 Pedobacter sp. BG31 | reverse complement strand
TATATAAAGTCTAATATATTTTTACAAATAAATAAAAAAATGTAACTTGCTTACATGAGCAAGAACGCATTAACAATAAAGAACTACACGTCAGAAGAACTTAGGTCCTTGTTGCGGAAAGACGAAAAGTTCCAGCAAGCTGTAAGGCTATATGCCTGTTACCAAATTTCTCTGGGTAAACGTCCCCAAGAATTAGAATCAATTTATGAGACCTCATTCAAATCAATCTGTAACTGGGTAAACCGGTTAAACCAGGGTGGCATAGAAGCCTTGATCGATAAAGTGAAACCCGGAAGGAACAACCGCCTCGGCACCGATGAATTGCAGTCTATAAAATCGGTATTGCTGAATAAGCATCCTGATGATTACGGTTATAATAGCGCCACCTGGACCGGACCTTTACTAATCGATTTCATCAAGAAAGAATACCATGTTGAGTATAAAAAAGCGCATATCTATAACATATTAAGAAAGTTGGGTTTAACGTTTCAAAAAGGAAAAGGCATTTACCCCGAAGCAGAAGACAGAGCTGAAAAGGTGGAGGCTTTAAAAAAAACTCCGGGAGTCAAGGGAAGCTAAGGCTGTAATTGTTTTTCAGGATGAGGCGAGTTTGTCAAATACCGCTACGGTGTCTTACATGTGGGCAGAAAAAGGCAAACAGCCAAGAATCAATCAAAAGCAACGGAAAAGAGAGAGAAAGACCCTGTTTGGTTGTATAGAGCCGGAAACGGGAATTGTGGTAACAAGCAAAGCCGACAGGGGTAACACAATCAGTTTTTTCAGCTTCCTGTTGCTGGTCGTAAAAACATATCATGAGCGAAAAGTTGTAATGGTCCTGGACAATGTACCTTATCATCATGCCAAAAGACTCAAACCTATACTGGAACGCTATAAACACCGAATAGAACTTGTTTATCTTCCACCATATTCTCCCGATTTAAATCCGATTGAAAGAGTTTGGTGGTACATGAGAAAAAAGATCACCCATAACCGATATGTACAGAATCTGCAAGACCGAATTACTAACTTCGACTTGTTTATCAGTCACTTTAAAGTTGAAAATGAAACTGGAAAGAATCTTGCAAAATTAATTGTAAATATTTAATATACTTTATATAA
>NZ_JBHNZK010000047.1:0-1272 GCF_042464845.1 Pedobacter sp. BG31 | reverse complement strand
GAGCTATAAACAAGAGAAAGTAATAGATAAATTAACGATCTCAGAAGAGCAAAAAACATATTCAGAAATTCAATCTGACAATTAGCAAAAACTAACCAACTGTCAGATTAAGTAGTGGCTATTACAGATTATAATAGTCATTTTGATTTTCAGTCCTTTACTCGAGTTCAACATTAATTAATCCGTAGTCTCCTTACGCTCAATCTATGGTTCAAGACTACGGATAGATGGGGTGCAGCTGAAGCTAGTTACACAAATGTATTACCCTCCATCTGCGCGGTAAAGGCTACCTTACATCATATTGATGGCACTGTTTCTAAAATCATGATGACTTTGCCACGCTACAGCGGTTGGGCAGAATTTTTAGAGGATGGGAAAATGCCATTCGGGAATACGTGTATCAGCTCACCCGGCATTGGATACAGATTAGTCATTTCTTTATCGAAACCGAAGCCATCACACCAAATGGTACAATAGCTTCCTGTTTTTTGCCCCGCCGGTTCGATATCCCTTTGGGCAAATTTTATAAACCGATGGTGCCTGGCACCTGGGTATCAGCCAATCAGCACCCGCATCATCCAAAGTATAACCAAAAAGGAGCGGGCAAAAGTTTATTCGAATTAATGGCTATTGCAGGCAACAGAAATGATGTGGTTTATCATCAGGTGGAACCGAATATTATTCTTTGTGGTATTCCATTCGAAAGCAAATCGGCCTATTTTGAAAAAGGTGATATTCCTATCGGGCATTTTGAAAAGAATGGAATTGAATATACGGTGATTTACAGTTATAATGTTGATGGGAAAGGGATTTTTGAGTGATAAAGGGGAAAACTGAATTTAAGCCCTTGCAGATGGTAAGGCTAACCTCTTCAATGCCTTTTACTTAAGAATTAAGAACTGGTAGAAATAGCAAAGCGCAGCAATTTCAACTGCGGCGCTTTGCTTTTTAAATTTTGGTTTTAGTAAGATGTTAAGACCAATTAGGAGGACAACTCCTTAAAAAAGAAGGGAAACTCAGCTTTGAACTTAATATCATTGCCAAAATGGCCTTGAATATAATCGAGAGGGAGACAGAATCTAAAAGCACAAAACCCCAAAAAAAGAAAAAAGGCGGCTTTAGATGATGAATTCAGAAGTAAACTAATCTGTAATAGCCACTACTTAATCTTACAGTTGGTTAGTTTTTACTGATTGTCAGATTGAATTTGTGAGTATGTTTTTTGCTCTTCTGAGATCGTTAATTTATCTACTACTTTCTCTTGTTTATAGC
>NZ_JBHNZK010000046.1:0-1315 GCF_042464845.1 Pedobacter sp. BG31 | reverse complement strand
ATCGAGTAAGAAGCAGGGAATTAGTTTCCCTGCTGTCTCCTCACACCACCGTACGTACCGTTCGGTATACGGCGGTTTGTTAGAATAACTTCGTTTGGTGCGTCGTTTTCCAATAGTAATAGTTAGCAAATCCGTCGAGTCCAAGCCTCAAAAAGAACTTCTTGTCAATAGTCGTAAGTAATGTAGGGCTGTTGGCTGTCCTGCAATATCCCTTGCGGGTATTGGCCAGCTGATAGGCTCTTGACTTTACCACGCCCATCTTCATTAGATTCCTCGCTCTCCCAGTTATACTTTTCCATTGTTTCCAAAGAACAATCCGCAGTCTGTTTCTCATCATCTCGTCCAGTTTAGCCATGTATCCCTTTGCATTTGCAATAGAAAAATAGTTGACCCAACCATGAATGATTTCCTTAAGCTTCGATATCCGTTGGGGTAATGGAACGGGTTGGCTGCCTTTGGTCTGCGCCCTTATTTTCTCTCTGATCGCAATTAAGGATCTGGATGCCATGCGTATCTTCCATCCCGCTTTGCTACCATAGAATGAAAACCCAAGCAGATTGCTTTGGCTAGGCCTGCTGACCTTACTTTTCATCCTGTTGACCTTCAGTTTCAGGCAGTCTTCCAGGTATACTGAAATACCTGCCATTACCCGATGTGCCGATTTCCTGCTTCTTAAATAGATACTACAGTCGTCAGCATAACGAACGAACCGATGGCCACGCTCTTCGAGCTTCGCATCAAGTTCATCAAGGACAACATTTGATAATAATGGACTTAATGGACTGCCTTGCGGTACACCTTCTCTTCTTGGACTGACCAATCCATCCTCCATGATTCCTGCGCTCAGATAAAGACGGATAAGCTTCAATGTCCGCTTATCCTTTATCTTTAATGATAACAGATGCATAAGTTTGTCGTGGCTGACCAGGTCAAAGAATTTATCCAGGTCAAGTTCTACAATCCAGGTGTAACCTGCATTAAGATATTCATGAGCCTTTAGCACTGCCTGATGGGCATTGCGGTTTGGCCGGAAACCATAGCTGTTCGGAGAAAACTCCCCTTCGTACTTTGGGCTAAGCCATAGGGAAATGGCCTGTTGGATCAACCGGTCAATGACCGTGGGGATGCCAAGCATCCTGGTACCACCGCTGCTCTTGGGTATCTCTACTTTTCTTACAGCGTCTGGCCGGTAATCGCCTGTTAAAATATCAGCCCGTAACGTTTGCCAGTTAGCATTCAGGTAGTCGCGAAGTTCATCGGTCTGCATACCATCAATACCCCCGGCACCCTTATTGGCAGTAACCTGCCTAAAGGC
>NZ_JBHNZK010000045.1:0-1386 GCF_042464845.1 Pedobacter sp. BG31 | reverse complement strand
TTCACTGTTGTCCGGTTAAAATTTACAAAGAAGAAAATACTTTGTTTTTAGGCTAATTGGGTTAGGTTATGTTTTAAAATCAATTTCCAAGGCGCCTCTTTTTAGACCGCTGTTATCTCTCCGTCCAATATTTAGCTTTTCAGGGTTATTGAGAAACTGATACAGACTGATGTAACTCATGATATGCAGCCTGATAATCGACCTCAGGTTTGAGAATGCCCACTTCTTTTTGAGCTGTACCTGAACGATCTTTATCAGCAGATCGGATATAAAGGCACACCATATCTGTATCTTGATCGCATTTTCGTTGTCCCCGAGGAAATATTTGAGTGGAAAGTTCTGTTTGACCCTTTTAAAGAGCACCTCGATAAGCCAGCGTTTTTTGTATATCTCTGCAATTTCCTCGGGCAACAGAGAGAAATTGTTGGTCAGGAACTCGAATGTACGGCCCGATTCTGCATCGAAAAATGTGACCATGCGTACCTTAAGTCTGATCTTTTCCTTTTGTGTACGTGTCCCCTGGATCAATGTCTGGTCTTTCAATACGCCAAAGTCCATACTCTTTTGGCTCAGTTCCCTGGATGCTGTGATTTCATACCTCGCATCTTTTTTCTGTCTGGTAACAAAGAAGGCACCTTGTTTGCCTATCCTTTCATATTCTGAATAGTCCACATAGCCTTTGTCAAATACGATAAAAGATCCTTCTTCAAGATCTATTTCTTTCAGGAAAGGCATATCATTCGCGCTGGCGGCAGTAAAACTGATTTTCAGGGGCACATGTTCGGCTGCACCGATCAGGGTGTGAACTTTGATGCCACCCTTTCTTTTCCCGTTCATTTTGCCCGGACTGGGTGCATCGAGTATCCGCTGGAAAAGTGTAATGGTGGAGGAATCGGCAATAAAGAGTTTGTCATATTGCCTCAAACGGCTGTCCGGTAAAAGATGGCGGTGACGTTTGTACAAAAGCTCATAGAGCTGTTGAAAAACATCAAAAGGTCTTTTGGCATTTGCATCGCACAGTGTACTCCTTGCAGGTGGACTGATCATGCCCAGATGTTGGAGCTTGCTATGACATGCATGCATCCCGCTGACCACCTCACGGCTGCTGGTGCAATTGTTAAGGCTGCAATAGAGCATGGTGACCAGATGCCCAAAAGTATCAAAGTACTTGTAATAACGGTCGTAACCCCCTCGACGGGCTAATGATCTGACCGAATTCCGGTCGATCAAACTTAATAGCTGATTTAATATTGGCTGTCCGGTAAAAAATGTATTTTTGCCCATGTTGTATTTAGGTGTGGTAACTCAAATATAACAGCACAAAGGGTAGCTTTTATCGCTGCCCTTTTTTATAAGCAAAAAATATTTTCTCCGGACAACAGTGAA
>NZ_JBHNZK010000044.1:0-3013 GCF_042464845.1 Pedobacter sp. BG31 | reverse complement strand
CAGATTACACCGATCTCCGCAGAGACCATTCCATCATCCATTTTACATCTTCCATTATATCGCAGGTTAATTAGCCCTGATGGGAGCGGCATCCCTTTTGGCTAAGAAAAATTGTTAAAAAAATAAGGTTTCCAAAAGGATAGAGCGCACAGCAGGATGGGACCCGCCCCAAACGCTCGGGACATTGCGCTCCAAGACCAAGAGGTATTTAAACCATTAAGGAGCTGAGAAAAGTTAAGGTTGTGCTCCCGCAGAAGACGCTGATCTCCGCAGAGACCATTCCATCATCCGTTTTACATCTTCCGTCTTTTATGTTATATCCTAGCTAAAATAGCCCTGATGGAAGCATCATCCCTTTAGGCTAGGAAAAATTGCTTAAAAAATAAGGTTTCCAAAAGGATAGAGCGCACAGCAGGACGGGACCTATCCCAAATGCTCGGGACACTGCGCTCCAAGACCCAGAGGTATTTAAACCATTAAGAAGTTGAGAAAAGTTAAGGTTGTACTCCCGCAGAAAACGCTGATCTCCGCAGAGACCATTCCATCACCCGTGTTACATCTTCCATATTTTACATTATATTCCTGGTTAAATAGCCCTGATGGGAGCGGCATCCCTTTTGGCTAAGAAAAATTGTTTAAACAATAAGGTTTCCAAAGGGATAGAGCGCACAGCAGGACAGAACACAACCGACAAGCACAGGAAACTGCGCTCCAAGACGAAAAAATTTTTTAACAACTAAGGAGTTGAGAAAGGTTAAGTTTGTAATCCCGCAGAAAATGCTGATCTCCGCAGAAAGCATTCCATCATCCATTTTACATATTCCATCTTTCCCATCTTCTATTTTCTGTCCCTGGTTAAACAGCCCTGATGGGAGCGGTATTCGTTTTTGAAGATACGTATCTGTTTATGGAACGAGGTTTCCCAAAAATATAGAGTAGGAAGCAGGACCGGAAGCCGGATCACAAGCAGGTGATACTGCGCTTCGCAATAACCAGACTGAGTCAGTACCCAGATATTCCCTATGAACTTCTTTATAAATTTCAGCAATAGTAGCTTATTTTTTCTTTTTCGAACAGTTTTGGTTTATTAATGTTATAATGCGGATAAATATTATTGACTTTTAATTAAATCTGTGGAACATAGCTTTGGTATAATATAGCTAAAGATTTAATGTGAGATCATTTAAATTTAAAAAGTAATCGATATTTTGCGACATTAATAAATTTTAAATATGGCTTCTGGTTTTTTTGCGATTTTAGATGATATAGGTGCCTTAATGGATGATGTGGCTGTAACGGCAAAGGTAGCAGCTAAGAAAACGGCTGGTATTTTGGGAGATGACCTGGCAGTAAATGCAGAAAAATCAACTGGTTTTCTTTCTTCCAGGGAACTACCGGTATTATGGGCAATTACCAAGGGTTCACTAGTTAACAAGCTCATTATAGTACCCATTGCGCTATTGCTTAACTTCTTTTTTCCTGTAGCTATTAAAATTATCTTAGTACTCGGAGGATTATATCTGGCATACGAAGGGGTAGAAAAAGTTGTAGAATATTTTTTCCATCGCTCGAAACCCGCAAATGTGGAAGCAAAAGAGATTATTCAGAATGACGAGACGGCAGAAAAAGCCAAAATCAGATCAGCTATTATAACAGATTTCATTCTTTCCATAGAAATTGTCATCATCGCCCTGGGCAGTGTTTTAGATGAAACGCTTACCGTCCAAATCTTAACCGTTTCGTTGATCGCATTATTGGCTACAATTGGTGTTTATGGAATTGTTGCGCTTATTGTTAGGATGGATGACGCCGGATACCGTTTAGTGAAAGCGTCCGGCGATAAAGGTATTCTTTCATCAGTTGGTAAAACACTGGTAAAATCGTTACCTATTATCATTAAAATTTTAAGCATTGTGGGTACCGTTGCATTGATACTGGTATCAGGAGGAATTTTTGCGCACAATATTGCGTTTATGCATCATATTTTCCCTTCGTTTCCATCTATCCTGAGGGAATTTGCTTTTGGATTAATAATCGGCCTGGCTTCGGTATTAGTGGTAATTGCCGTTAAAAAACTTTTGGCCATTATTAGAAGATAAAAAGTAGCTATTCATTTTACTGCTTAAGTTGTTATTCTGAAAATTTGATCTCTGCAGGTCAGGCTAGCTTCCTGTTGTTATTAACTCATGGGTGTTACGCTTCCATAAACTTTAATTGCCAGTTGAGTGGTGTTTTAGAGTATCGGTAGTTTTCGGGTTTGTTTTTCTTTTTAGCAAAGCAGGGTCAGTGGTACTATATAAGCATGTTCCCGCTTTCACTTATAGTCCTCGCTGCGCTCCGGGCTATTCCGCTCAATCGGGTTTAGGTGGGCAGTTTCCTCCAAAGTTTCAAGTGGCCGGGCGCAGGGGAACTTTGGAAGTTTAGTGGCAGATCTCATCCTGAGGGATAAAATGTTTAAAAATCATATGAATGCCATTGAAAAAAAAATACTATGAATAATCTTGAAACATTTGCATTAAGATTCCCGCATGCGCGGGAATGACGACCTACAGGTAAATTCTGTCAATGGAAGCGTAGCCGAAGGATCTTTTTGCCATCCTGGCTACCTGACCTTATCAGATCCTGGAACTGTTCAGGATGGTGCTAAACAGGTAAAAGGCATAATTGTTTTAGCCTGTCGAAAAATATTTCCCGTTGAAAACCATGAACTTACGTTAAAACCGCTATTAATCGTTTCAAAATCTTTGTGGGGAATGATATTTTTCCTACTTTTGCATCCCGCTTCGGAGGAAGGGATTTGTTGAAAAGATGGCTTGGAGAGATGGAGGGCAGGATTTATTTTAAAATAAATATTGCGGGGAAGAAAAAGATTGCTACCTTTGCAGTCCGGTTCGGAAGAGCGGAAAGCTGGTCAACACCGGCATATTGAAACAGGGGGAGAGAAGAAAAAGCAAACAGAAAAATAAAAATTATTTTATTTGGAAGTTCAAAAAAGATTCCTACCTTTGCACTC
>NZ_JBHNZK010000043.1:0-5832 GCF_042464845.1 Pedobacter sp. BG31 | reverse complement strand
CGCTGTGCCCTATGCCCTCTGCTCTTAAAACAAGAAAGCCCTTCAACATTACTGCTGAAGGGCTTCTCTTTAAGATCTGGCACCGACCTACTCTCCCACGTGTTACCGCAGTACCATCGGCTCTGGTGGGCTTAACTTCTCTGTTCGGAATGGGAAGAGGTGGACACCACCGATATAGGCACCTGAATATTTTTATTTAAGGTTGAGGGAGGGAGGGTATTAAGGTAGAGGGTAAACCTTCTGCCTTTATGCCTTCCGCCTTCCGGCCTCAAATGACATATCATTGAAAGAAGTTAGCATGAAGAACAAACAACAGTTCTGTTTGCTTTGAAAGCTTCGGATGATTAGTACTACTCGACTGTGGTGTCGCCACCTTTACATCTGTAGCCTATCAACGTAGTAGTCTGCTACGGTCCTATATGGAATTCTCATCTCGTGGCTAGTTTCGCACTTAGATGCTTTCAGCGCTTATCTATTCCCAGCGTAGCTACTCTGCAATGCCCCTGGCGGAACAACAGATTCACTAGAGGCTGGTCCAACCCGGTCCTCTCGTACTAAGGTCAGCCCCACTCAAAATTCCTACGCCCACAACAGATAGGGACCGAACTGTCTCGCGACGTTCTGAACCCAGCTCGCGTGCCACTTTAATCGGCGAACAGCCGAACCCTTGGGACCTTCTCCAGCCCCAGGATGTGACGAGCCGACATCGAGGTGCCAAACCTCCCCGTCGATATGAGCTCTTGGGGGAGATCAGCCTGTTATCCCCAGCGTACCTTTTATCCTTTGAGCGATGGCCCTTCCATGCAGAACCACCGGATCACTATATCCGTCTTTCGACCCTGATCGACCTGTATGTCTCACAGTCAAGCAAGCTTATGCTATTGCACTCCACGTACGGTTACCAAGCGTACTGAGCTTACCTTTGAAAGCCTCCGTTACCTTTTTGGAGGCGACCACCCCAGTCAAACTACCCATCAAACAATGTCTCCCGCTTAGCGGGATTAGACACCGAATACAGAAAGGGTGGTATTTCAACGTTGGCTCCACGATGCCTGGCGACACCGATTCATAGCCTCCCACCTATCCTACACATCCTGTACCCAATGTCAATGTTAAATTGTAGTGAAGGTGCATGGGGTCTTTCCGTCCCGTTGCGGGTACCCGGCGTCTTCACCGGGACCACAATTTCACCGAGCTCATGGCTGAGACAGCGCCCAGATCGTTACACCATTCGTGCAGGTCGGAACTTACCCGACAAGGAATTTCGCTACCTTAGGACCGTTATAGTTACGGCCGCCGTTTACTGGGGCTTCGATTCAATGCTTCTCTTGCGATGACATCCCCTCTTAACCTTCCAGCACCGGGCAGGTGTCAGGCCTTATACCTCATCTTTCGATTTTGCAAAGCCATGTGTTTTTGTTAAACAGTCGCCTGGGCCTTTTCACTGCGGCTGACATTGCTGTCAGCGCCCCTTCTCCCGAAGTTACAGGGCCATTTTGCCGAGTTCCTTAGCCATGATTCACTCGAGCACCTTAGAATCCTCTTCCCGGATACCTGTGTCGGTTTGCGGTACGGGTTTTTATAACCTGGAGCTTAGCGGTTTTTCTTGGAAGTCTGATTACCTGCACTATCCAATCGCCCGAAGGTCCTTGGTACTATCAGCGTTCAGCATCGATCACGGATTTGCCTATGTTCGATATACCTACAGCCTTCAACGATCTATTCCGTCAGATCGCGGCAGTGTCACTACTCCGTCACCACATCGCAGTTATAAAAAGTACTGGAATATTAACCAGTTGTCCATCGAATTTCCCCTTCGGGTTCTCCTTAGGTCCCGACTGACCCTGATCCGATTAGCGTTGATCAGGAAACCTTATCCTTTCGGTGGGCGGGTTTCTCGCCCGCCTTATCGTTACTTATGCCTACATTTGCTTTTCTATGCGCTCCAGCACCCATTACCAGATACCTTCGCTGCACATAGAATGCTCCCCTACCGATATATTTCAATCCCATAGCTTCGGTGTACGGTTTAATGCCCGTTTATTATCCATGCCCGATCGCTCGACTAGTGAGCTGTTACGCACTCTTTAAATGAATGGCTGCTTCCAAGCCAACATCCTAGCTGTCTGTGCAATCGGACCTCGTTAGTTCAACTTAACCGTAACTTGGGGACCTTAGCTGATGGTCTGGGTTCTTTCCCTCTCGGCGCGTGACCTTAGCACCCCGCGCCTCACTGCCGGCCATATTACATAGCATTCGGAGTTTGTCTGGATTTGGTAGGATTTGACTCCCCCGCACCCAATCAGTAGCTCTACCTCTATGTAACTCGATGCCGACGCTGTTCCTAAAAACATTTCGGGGAGTACGAGCTATTTCCCAGTTTGATTAGCCTTTCACCCCTACCCACAGATCATCCGGAAACTTTTCAACGTTTATCGGTTCGGTCCTCCAGTACGTGTTACCGCACCTTCAACCTGTCCATGGGTAGATCACAAGGTTTCGCGTCTACCTCCTCTGACTATACGCCCTGTTCAGACTCGCTTTCGCTTCGGATCCGTGCCTGAAGCACTTAACCTTGCCAGAGAAGAGTAACTCGTAGGCTCATTATGCAAAAGGCACGCCGTCACTGGACACGCCAGCTCCGACCGCTTGTAAGTACACGGTTTCAGGTTCTATTTCACTCCCCTGTTCGGGGTTCTTTTCACCTTTCCCTCACGGTACTGGTTCACTATCGGTCTCTCAGGAGTATTTAGCCTTACCGGATGGTGCCGGCCGATTCCCACAAGGCGTCTCCGACCTCGCGGTACTCAGGATACTGCTAGACTGGTATTCTATACGTGTACTGGGCTGTCACCATGTATCGCCGGGCTTCCCATCCCGTTCCACTTCTGTTTACCAATGCCACGTTGCAGTCCTACAACCCCCACTTTGCCGTAACAAGGTAGGTTTGGGCTCTTTCCCTTTCGCTCGCCACTACTCAGGAAATCATTGTTATTTTCTCTTCCTCTGCTTACTTAGATGTTTCAGTTCGGCAGGTTTGCTCATTATATGTGACATGTCTTCAACATGCCGGGTTGCCCCATTCGGAAATCTCCGGATCTAGTTCCTATTTGCAGATCCCCGGAGCTTATCGCAGCTTATCACGTCCTTCTTCGCCTCTGAGAGCCAAGGCATCCCCCGTGTACTCTTTCTTACTTTCTTCTACTCATGCGCCTTTTGCGCCGCATGGTATGCTTTTTTGCTCTTGTTATGATGTCTCATTCCCGACCTAAAGTCGGGAGAGCACAAACACAACAGTCGCCTATTGTTGTTTGCTCTTCTTTTTTAACTTCTTCCAATATGTCAAAGAACTTTACCCAGGTTAAAGGTAGAGGGTATAAAGGTGGAGGGTTTCATTGTCCTGCGCCTAAGCCTCTGCTTAACCTTGTTAGTAAAAAACTGCGGTCTCGAACCGTTTCATACTTTTTGCAATGTATGTGCCCCGTGGCGTTTTCTTCTTGTCTTTCTGTATGTCAATGTCTAGTACCGATCCCGGTAACAGTTTCTGTTTTTTGAAAGCTTTCTGCTTTGGTCTTTATGCTTTGAGCTTTCAGCTCAATGGTGGAGAATAACGGAGTCGAACCGTTGACCTCCTGCGTGCAAGGCAGGCGCTCTAGCCAGCTGAGCTAATCCCCCAGAGTATTAAGTTTGGAGTTTGCAGTTATCAGTCTGGAGTATTCATAACTCCCAACTCTTTTCTCTCAACTCCCAACTTTCAATGGTAGTCCCGTCCAGATTTGAACTGGAGACCCCTACATTATCAGTGTAGTGCTCTAACCAGGCTGAGCTACGGGACTTTGCTTTGGGCAGCATCTGATGCAGTATATAGTATCTTACCGCTACCGCTTTTCCTTTGCCAACCTCAGCTTCATCCGTTAAGCCTACCCTTATAGTATGCCCACCGTTTTCTTCTGGGTGTTTCTTTTTTTCTCTTTGTTATAAAGTATATGGTATCAGGCTGAACGATATGGGCCTTAAACCCTATACCTTCTACCTCTTTACCCTATACTTATTTAGAAATATCATGTTGCGCAGTGAGTAGTCAACGCTACTCCAGAAAGGAGGTATTCCAGCCGCACCTTCCGGTACGGCTACCTTGTTACGACTTAGCCCCAGTTACCGGTTTTACCCTAGGACGCTCCTTGCGGTTACATACTTTAGGTACCCCCAGCTTCCATGGCTTGACGGGCGGTGTGTACAAGGCCCGGGAACGTATTCACCGCGTCATTGCTGATACGCGATTACTAGCGAATCCAACTTCATGGGGTCGAGTTGCAGACCCCAATCCGAACTGTGAACGGCTTTGTGAGATTCGCATCATATTGCTATGTAGCTGCCCTCTGTACCGTCCATTGTAGCACGTGTGTAGCCCCGGACGTAAGGGCCATGATGACTTGACGTCGTCCCCTCCTTCCTCTCTGTTTGCACAGGCAGTCTGTTTAGAGTCCCCACCATTACATGCTGGCAACTAAACATAGGGGTTGCGCTCGTTGCGGGACTTAACCCAACACCTCACGGCACGAGCTGACGACAGCCATGCAGCACCTAGTTTCGTGTCCTTGCGGACTGATCCATCTCTGGATCATTCACTAACTTTCAAGCCCGGGTAAGGTTCCTCGCGTATCATCGAATTAAACCACATGCTCCTCCGCTTGTGCGGGCCCCCGTCAATTCCTTTGAGTTTCACCCTTGCGGGCGTACTCCCCAGGTGGAACACTTAACGCTTTCGCTTAGCCGCTGACTGTGTATCGCCAACAGCGAGTGTTCATCGTTTAGGGCGTGGACTACCAGGGTATCTAATCCTGTTTGATCCCCACGCTTTCGTGCCTCAGCGTCAATAAGACCATAGTAAGCTGCCTTCGCAATCGGTGTTCTGAGACATATCTATGCATTTCACCGCTACTTGTCTCATTCCGCCTACCTCTAGTCCATTCAAGCCCATCAGTATCAAGGGCACTGCGATAGTTGAGCTACCGTCTTTCACCCCTGACTTAACAGGCCGCCTACGCACCCTTTAAACCCAATAAATCCGGATAACGCTTGGATCCTCCGTATTACCGCGGCTGCTGGCACGGAGTTAGCCGATCCTTATTCTTCCGGTACATTCAGCTAAATACACGTATTTAGGTTTATTCCCGGATAAAAGCAGTTTACAACCCATAGGGCAGTCTTCCTGCACGCGGCATGGCTGGTTCAGAGTTGCCTCCATTGACCAATATTCCTTACTGCTGCCTCCCGTAGGAGTCTGGTCCGTGTCTCAGTACCAGTGTGGGGGGCCATCCTCTCAGATCCCCTAGTCATCGTCGCCTTGGTGGGCCGTTACCCCGCCAACTAGCTAATGACACGCATGCCCATCTCCATCCCATAAATGTTTGATCATTGGATAATGCCATCCTGTGATTTTATGCGGTATTAATCCGGATTTCTCCGGGCTATCCCCCTGATGAAGGTAGGTTGCATACGCGTTACGCACCCGTGCGCCACTTTCCTCTCCAGCAAGCTGGAAAGTATCGTTCGACTTGCATGTATTAGGCCTGCCGCTAGCGTTCATCCTGAGCCAGGATCAAACTCTCCATTGTAAAATGTGTTGTTCAATACTGACCAGTTTTAACTATCGTTAAAAATAGTCTTCTTTTTTGTTATGTCTGTCAGACATTGACTTTAAAATTCAGTCAGGCATTCTGTACTTGAATACGTACTTCATTACCTCACTGCGCTACATTGACATCTCTTTTAAGAACTTATCGACTGTTGTTGCCTCGCGGCCCGTCTTTATATATCTCCAGATTTCAG
>NZ_JBHNZK010000042.1:0-9035 GCF_042464845.1 Pedobacter sp. BG31 | reverse complement strand
GCTGAGCAAGCTCAAGGATACCTAGTTTGTTCTTAATGATCTTTGCTTGTGTAGTCATAATACTAATCTCTGTTACGTTGTTTAATTTATTGTAACTGTCAGATTAAGTTTTGACTAATTCAAATAAGTCGAGAACTGATCTGCTTATCCTTTAATGATTAGCATATCAATCATGTTCGAAAACAATCATGAAGAGAAAGCAAAGTAAATGTCAAATATTAACTCATGCTAAGTTCAGTATGAGTTCCGCTCGTGATGTTCAGTTGTTATTAGTGTTTACGTTAACTTACCTATCTCCAGAAATGTGAAATTTAGTTGGCTATCTTTCAAGGATATTATAATATAATAAGGTAGACAGCCCTAAAAGTTCTGTTAGATATTGCCTGTTGGTATAGAGAATATAACAGTTGTGCCTGTCTGCTCGATATCTGCAACCTGAATGCTGCCCCCATGGCGAAGAATCACCTCTGCACACAGATACAATCCTATTCCCAGGCCATCCACCTGCAACTTTGTATTGGCCCTGTAAAATTTTTGAAATATTTTCTTACGATCTCCCGGCGCTATCCCGATTCCATAATCCCTGACACTGAAGCTGACCTGATCATGATCTGGTGTAATGGTAATTTCGAGATTTGGATCATTTTCAGAATACTTGATTCCATTGTTGATCAGATTGGTGATGACCTGGGCAATCCGATGACGATCGCCATGTATCAAAATTTCATCCGCATCTGCCTGTACTTCGATCTCCGCATGGGCATGAATAACCCTGGCATTGTCTGCAATCTCATCGGCAAGTCTGCGAATATCAAACGTTGTTTTTGCCAGGCTGATTTCTTTTAACTTTGCATTTACCGGTAAGGCCATCTCGCCTAAAAGACGATTAATCCTTTCGGTTGATCCCAGCGCCCTGGTTACAATATTCAGGGCTTTTTCCTCATTTTGCGGCTGCAATATACGCTCAAGTAGTTGTAAAGATGCCATTACAGCCGACAATGGCGTTTTCAGTTCATGCATGGCCACATTCAAAAGTTCATCGCGCAGTACTTCTAAATCTTTCTTTTCGGTAATGTCCAGCGTTGTTCCCAATAGCTCATAGGGGATGCCCTTTTTGTACAACACTTTGCCATTTGCGTCTATCCAGTGAATACTGCCATCCGGATGTTTTACCCGGTACTGAGCCTTATAAAGCTGTTGATGTTCTATCGCAGTAGAAACCTTGGCCTGCATTTCCGGCAGATCCTCAGGAAGTATGCAACTTAGCATGTCAGCATAACTAAATGCTCTGGATGGATCCCAGCCAAAATTCTTTTTGCACTGCGGGGTGCAGGCCATAAAGTTGCTGTTAACCAGGTTGACTCTCCAAAAACCCATCGAAACCTGTTCAAGTGCAATATCAAGATGCTCGTCAGAGATATTAAACGTTTGATCAGCGTTAGGAAGTTTCGAACTCATACGGTCTCTTTGCGAATATTTTTAGCAAAAAAAACATAAATAATGTGAATTTCCACAGCAATGTATGTGAAATGATGCGTCTTGATTAATTTTATTGTATTGATCTGTATAAAGAAATGATGCTGCGATGTTTCTTAACGTTAACCGTCAGGTAACTGACTGGCTCAATAAAAGACCGGTTTTACAGGGCATCATGACTCGTTGTAAAACCATAAATGCTAAGCCATCATTTCAAAAGCACGTGTCAGCAGATTATCAACATCAAAAGGTTTACCCATAAAGCCGTCTGCCCCGCATTCCCGTGCTAAAATATCTCCGTTAGACTCAGCCGACATCAATAAAACAGGTGTTTTATTGTTAGGATAGCTCGATTTGAACAATCTGCATAATTCATCACCGTTATATCGTGATCCGATGAGCCTGATATCCATTAAAACCAAATGGAAGCCTCCCTTATCGATAAATTCAGGATTAGGCGCAATGTTCAGTACAGTAGTATAATAACCTACCGTTTCAAAGATCATTTGAAATAATTCACTGATTTCTTGATCATCTTCAATGATGAGTATGTGTTTTTCCATCGGTATCGATTTTAAGTGATTCCAATACGGTCACGGCGATCGATTTTCGATGGCGATAGTAGTATCTGCGTTTGTTAACGTATAACAGCGTTGAAAGTTTTGATTTTCTACCAATCTGTTGAGAATCTTTTCAGTGTATGTTTTAATAGAGCTGCCGCCTTCCCGTTCCACTGTTGCTCCTCATTGCCATCACTTTAAATCTGCCGGGTATCTGATGAATTGTGCGACAAGTCTGTTAAGTTTTCCCGCAAGCTTATCCAACTGTCAACAACAAACTGGTAGCTCATTTCTTTCAGTGCTTCCAGCGTATCAATTCCTTGTTGAGCATGTTGAGCGAACGGTAGATCTTTAAAAAAATGATCAGTTGGTACCAAACCAATTTAATATATTTTTTAAAATGCTTGCCGGGGCATCATCTGCATCTGCTGGGATGGCAAGTCCCGTAAAGCCGAACGTCGGGTACGATACAATAGGCAGTTAAAAGATCAATAAATATATGTTAATTTGTATTTTATGCCATAAATGTGCTTTGCATGTTTATGGATATTATAAGATCAACATTCTGGCAAATTGAAAACCGCAAAATATTACCTTGCTGCTATATTCGCGTATGCGACCTGGGGCTTTTTTAGCTTAGTTTTAAAACCGCTGAGCGGATATGCTTCGGTAGATATTTTATTTTACCGCATTTTTAGCTGCGCCATATTAATGGTTTTCATTACCGCCTTATTTAAGCGTGCCGATTTGCTTAAAACTTTCTCAAATATTAAAGCCCTACCTGCTAAACAAAAACGAAATATGCTTTTACTGAATGTAGGTGGAAGTATTCTTTTAAATATCAACTGGTTCTCATTTATTTACGTGCTCAACCACGTAAGCATTAAGGCCACCTCACTTGCCTATCTTGTGTGCCCGATTATTACGACATTGCTTGCTTACTGGCTTTTGCACGAAAAGCTAAATAAAATACAATGGGCGGCTGTCGCATTGAGTATAATTGGATGTTTACTCCTATCCTATGCCAATATTATGGATATGGTTTATGGTATCATTATTGGATCAAGTTATGCCGCGTACCTGGTAAGCCAGCGTAAAAATGTTGGGTTTGATAAGTTCATTACCCTCACTTTTCATATTGTGCTTTCTGCCTTGCTGCTGCTTCCCTTTTACCCTTCCTACAGCGGGCGTATACCTGGCACGACGACATTTTGGGTACTGATAGAAGTGATAGCACTTGGCTTTACGGTAATTCCGTTATTTCTGAATTTGTATGCCTTAAAGGGGTTGAATTCATCAACAGTGGGCATGTTGCTTAACATCAATCCCATTATTGCATTTGCTATAGCAGCTCTGGTATATCTTGAGCCTATCAGTCCCTTACAAATGGCGGCCTACAGTATTATCTTCGTATCGGTTATCGTTTTTAATGCGCATTACCTTTTAAAAAATAAGCAAAAGCAGATGCATGGCAGAGATCAGCCTTCTTTTAGCAAAGATTCCGGTTACTCAGAGGCATAAAGATATTGCTGCTTTTCGATGTAACCACATAAAGCAGGCCGGCCATATACAACTTCCATAGGGAAGCCTGTCATCGTTTAATTTAAATTAATTGCTCCACCTTTGATGCCACCACTATCCCCAAAATTTTAATTTCTTTTAATCGTTTGTACACCATACAGAAACAAGAAAGCGGAAAAAACCAAAGGCTCTTCCCGCTTATCTAAATTAACGCTCTCAATATACAAAACATCATTATCGCCAATATGTTTGCTGTGATTTAAAAAAAAATCGAATTCGGCTATCTCCAACCAAGCCCTGGCGCAACATGCTCCAGAATGGCAGATAAAATATAAATGTTGTAATCTACACCCAGCGTGTTTGGAATGGTCAATAATACCGTATCTGCTTCCTGTATTGCCTCGTCTGCTGCCAGTTCCTTTATCAGCAGATCGGGCTCAGCGGCATATCACCTGCCGAAAACTGCCTGTTGAGTGGGCTCAATATAACCAAAACTATCTGCCGCCTTCCCCTGCTGTCCGAAATAATACCTGTCCTGATCGTTCATCAGCGCAAATATAGAACGGCTGACAGACACCCTTGGCTCACGGTCATGTCCAGCATTTTTCCAGGCTTCCTTATACAACCTGATCTGCTCAGCCTGCTGAACGCTGAAGGGCTTGCCATTTTCATCAAACTTCAATGTAGAACTCTGCAGGTACATGCCCTGCTCTGCCGCCCACACCGCAGTGGCATTGGAAGCCGCTCCCCACCAGATGCGTTCGCGCAGCCCCTCAGAATAGGGTTCTAACCTTAACAGTCCCGGAGGATTGGGAAACATTGGATTTGGATTCGGCCTTGCAAAACCTTCGCCATTCAGTCTTTCCAAAAACGCCAAAGCCTTTTGCCTACCCATATCCGCATCGCTCTCGCCGTCCTTTGGTGAAAAACCGAAATACCGCCAGCCTTCAACCACCTGCTCGGGCGAACCCCGGCTGATGCCCAGTTGTAACCTGCCACCAGAGATCAGGTCGGCCGCACCCGCATCCTCAACCATATATAAAGGGTTTTCATAGCGCATATCGATAACCCCCGTTCCGATTTCGATCTTTGAAGTTTTTGCACCAATTGCCGAAAGCAGCGGAAAGGGCGATGCCAATTGCCTCGCAAAATGGTGTACCCTGAAATACGCGCCGTCGAGCCCGATCTCTTCGGCCGCAACGGCCAAATCGATAGACTGCAGCAAAGTATCACTGGCGGTACGCGCCTGGTATGAGGGATGTTCGGACCAATGCCCGAAAGATAAAAATCCGATTTTCTTAATTTCATTAATTGCTAAATTCAAAGTTAGCATTACGCTCATTGCCCGAGGGTCATCGTGTAGTCATAACCGCAACTGTCCTTTATCAAACAATAGCCCTGGCTAATTGTTCCAAAATCAGTTATGTCTAGACGAAAACAGATACAGTCAAAGGAGCAGTTTGATGCAGGGCTCGAACTGGAAAGAGCGGGCGATAGCGCTGCCGCATTAAAACGCTACCAGCAAGCTTCGCGGACAGATCCCACCAATTCTCATGCATGGAACAGGCAGATGGTACTGTTGCGCAAAGCTAAATCAAAAGAGGATGAGATCAAGCTCATTCAAAAGGCCATAGCCGAATACCGGAAAGCCTACGAAACCAAACAACAAGACTGGATGAAAGAAAACAAGGCCAAAGCAGAGAGCACACGTGAGCTGGCGCAAGTACTTGGTCTGTTAGAATCAACAGGCTTTCCAAAAAATATAGATACCACCATCGAAAAATGGCAGACCAGGCTCTACTTGCTTGAATACCGGGTCAAAAATGCCCGAAAGAAGAAAACTTCGTCAAAAAAACCTGTAAGCAAATCATCAAAAAGCACAACTGCTGCGACGAAAAAGCCTAAGCAAAACGCATCTACCAAACCCAGGCTTAACAAAAAGCAATAAGATCAGTCCGATATGAATAGGACTTAATAGCCCTGTCCAAATCTCCTAGAACATGATTGGTTCATCTCCGCTAATTCTCCTTGCCCATAGTTAATATCACAGTTAATAAAATATTATATATTTGGACATGAAGTTAGAATGCGCTATTCAAAGGAATAATAACAATTATGATTTGATAAGATTAATAGCTGCATTAATGGTAATATATGGGCATTCTTTTATATTATTTGATCCTAAAGGGTATTCTGAACCCGTAGGCGAGATATTAAAAAATGAGTATAGTGGCAGCCTTGCTGTCGCATTATTTTTCTTTTTCGGAGGCCTTTTCGTAACCCAAAGTTATGAACATTCGAAACCAAAATCTTCCTACTTACTAAAGAGACTATTTCGGATATGGCCTGCATTGATTATTTGCACACTAATTACAGTATTTATTGCCGGACCATTTTTAACTGAATTACCGGTTTATGAATATTTTACATCAAAAGAAACATGGAAATATTTGTTTTTGAATTGCACAATCGTTTTCAGGGCTGCTTACAATTTGCCTGGGGTATTTATAAATAATCACTATCCAAATACTGTAAATGGCTCATTTTGGACTTTACCGGCAGAAGTAAGATATTACTGCCTTGTGTTCTTTTTAGGTATCTTTAACATATTTAAGAAACCCATGCTGTTGGTGTCTTTTGTTATCGGCATTACTTTGTTATTTACTACCGATAAACTTACTGCAAACGGCCTAACCACCTCAAACATAACGGTTAAATTGCTTATTATATTTCTTGCCGGGTCATTATCTTATGCTTACCGACGGCTAATTATTATAGATTATAGAATTGCCCTGGTCTTGGTATTGATCACCTTACTCTCCTATTTCATTTATTTCCAAATTATTATTTTATACATTACCATGATTTATAGCGCATTGGCAATTGGAATCTCCAGGGTATTTAAGAAATTGCATTTGCAAGGCGATTACTCTTATGGAATTTATATTTACGGTTTTTTGGTACAGCAGATTGTGGCCAACAAAATTCCAGAATTGTCTAGCTATCAAAGCATGCTTATAACCATTCCATTAAGCTTTATTCTGGCAATACTCTCCTGGAATATGATTGAAAAACCCGCAATAACCTACCTAAAGGGTAAAAACAATCAGCTTCAGCCAGAAAGCAATATCAATCACTCACTTTAACCAGATGCTACTTTGAATTTCATTTATGATGTTTGACAGTATGAAATGCTCGTCGCCAGTACATTTGTTTTCCATTAACCTATGAACCAAAAGAAATTCCTGAAGGCATTTAAAATATCGCACATGGACTCCTTCTAAAGAACTTTGTCAGAGTGATGATTTTCACATTAAATAGAATTCACAAATCATCAAACATGCTTCCATAATGCTATTTTTCCCCTTATACACAAAATATACCAGGATTGCTTTTTAGGAGTATAATTGCTGTTCATCGGTATAATAACTGGTCCTTCCGCCGATCTTTTCTGACTTCACGACTGCTCCGGAAGGAGATTTTTTCAGCTTTGCCCCATGTATTTTCATCAAGTCGCGCAGCTCCCCGCGAAGCTCATCTCCGTTCTCTTTTGCGATAGCTGTAACGGCTTCTTGCAAGACAGACTTCAAACTATGGAACAATTTATTGACGATTTTTTCAGGTATGGCCGAGCTGATCGAAAACGGAGATACTCTGGCATCCCACAGGATCTCATCTGCATATGAATTACCAATGCCCCGTATCTTCTTCTGATCCACCAGCAACTCCTTAACCATTTTCTTGCTCTTGAACAGCACCCCGGTAAAATAATCTTTATCCATTTCAAGCGCATCTGGTGCCTTAGCAGCGTCGGGATTTAAGGTAGGTATTGCCGCACGCAAGCTATCTACCAAGGCAAAGCCCTCACCCCCTGAAAAATGAAAAGCAAGTATGGCATATTTTGGCAGCTCCGAACCGCTATGCATCGCCTCCAGTTCACCCCTAAGCATCAGATGAACCTGTAGAATTTCCTTACCGAAATGAAAGTGCAAAGTTTTTCCATAGCGTAAAACATTCGAAAGCTTTTTACCTTCGAGCCTGGCCTTGAGCTGTGCAGCAGTCACGTTAAGCTTTTTCGTCACTTTTACTTTCAATTCCTCTAGGGTTTTACCCTTAAACCGACGCGAAAGGATTTGCGCAAACACTTCTAAGTCTGGTAGTTCAGCCATAACATTTTTTTTAAAAAATTAAACACGCCCATTTTTATATTTCTTACGGATCTCACTGATCGATGTGCAGGATCGAAACATTGTTCATGCCCGAAAAGTTTAGACTTACCCATCAGCAGATACTAATAGGTATCCCTGACGATCTGGCGAAGCATATTCAGGTTGGCATGTGCCTCCCCCATCGTGTTATTGAAATACACGAATACCTTTTTGCCTTCTGAAAGCCACTCGGTCACATAACTTGCATACTCGTACAGCACGTCGTCTGCATAACTTCCCCTATAGTTTCCTCCTGGACCATGAAACCTGAGGTAGATAAAACCGGGATGGCTTTCCCTTACCGGAGAACTGGCAGGCGACTTATCATGTATAACCATACCAAGCCCAAACTCTTCCAAAAGTTCATACACCTCATCTATATATAAAGAAGGATGCCGAAATTCCAAAGCGATCTTCCATTCAAAAAAAGGATCATGAGTTCTAAGCACCGACATGAGAAAGCGCAACTGCGCAAAATGAGCAATCCTTATGCTCGGGGGGAACTGTACCAAAAGACAGGCCTTTTTATCCTCCACATGCGAAATAACTGAAAAGAATCTGGATACAACCTCCGGATCAAAGGCCAGGTCCTTATTGTGGGTCACCTCCTTGAAAAGCTTAAAAGTGAACCGAAATTTCTCAGGCACATCAGCCGCCCATTTTTTCATCGTGGAAGCCTGCGGTATTTTATAAAAGGAAGAATTGATCTCGATAGAATCCATCAGCGATGCGTAATAGCACAGCCTGCTCTTCTCTTGAAATTCTTTGGGATAGTACAATTTGTTGGGAACGGGCAACAACAGCCCGCTGGTACCCGAGTAATAGTTTTCAAAAGCGATGTCCATATGAACTAAACAAGTCGAATAGAAAAATTGTTGAACGGCCAGATCAGAAGAAAGGCACGCTAAGCATTGATCTAAAAATCCCCAAAAACAAAAAAGCAGCTTTTTTTCAGAACTGCTTTGAAGCTCTGGCTCAGTAGCGGTGCGTCATTAGAATCATTTTGTGGAGGAATTAATTGAAATCGTGATTTTCGAAAATTTTAAAATAACAGGTCAGTAAAAAAGTAGCTGATCCATTTAGCAAAAGAAAGATTTAGGTATAGTCGAAATACCTTATAATTGAGTTGGCAACACATCTCCATTGAATTAGTCAAAACTTAATCTGACAGTTACAATAAATTAAACAACGTAACAGAGATTAGTATTATGACTACACAAGCAAAGATCATTAAGAACAAACTAGGTATCCTTGAGCTTGCTCAGCATTT
>NZ_JBHNZK010000041.1:0-9817 GCF_042464845.1 Pedobacter sp. BG31 | reverse complement strand
CAATTGTTGCGGTTCAAGATAGCGCAGTAAAAACTCCGGTTAAATTGGAAGAACTTCCTGAGCCCGTAACTACAGCATTAAAATCTGATGCTTACAAAGGATGGACCGCTACTGAAGCCTGGTCGGTGAAAGAAGGTACCAAAGAGTATTATTTAATCAATGTGAAAAAAGAAGCAGAAACTGGATCTGTTAAAATCGATAAAGACGGTAAACCAGTTCAATAAATAAATGCAGTTAGCGCTCTATAATTAACAAGTATTAAAAGTAACATAGTTACAAAACATATAAAACATTATATCATGAAAAAGATCATTTTAGCCGCTACTTTAGCATTCGCAGGATTCACAGCAGTTCAGGCAAGTGAAGTAAATACAATGAAAAACGCTGCAATTGTTGCAGTTCAAGACAGTGCAGTAAAAACCCCGGTTAAATTGGAAGAACTTCCTGAGCCCGTAACTACAGCATTAAAATCTGATGCTTACAAAGGATGGACCGCTACTGAAGCCTGGTCGGTAAAAGAAGGTACAAAAGAGTATTATTTAATTAATGTTAAAAAAGACGCAGAAACCGGATCTGTTAAAATTGACAAAGACGGTAAACCCGTTCAATAAATAATATAAGTTAGCGCTCAAGAATTAACAAGTATTTAACGTAACGATAGTTACAAACCATATTTAAAACATCATATTATGAAAAAGATCATTTTAGCCGCCACTTTAGCATTTGCAGGATTCACAGCAGTACAGGCAAGTGAAGTAAATACAATGAAAAACGCTGCAATTGTTGCAGTTCAAGACAGTGCAGTAAAAACGCCGGTAAAACTGGAAGAACTTCCTGAGCCGGTAACCACCGCCTTAAAATCTGATGCTTACAAAGGATGGACCGCTACTGAAGCCTGGTCGGTAAAAGAAGGTACTAAAGAGTACTATTTAATTAACGTAAAAAAAGAAGCAGAAACCGGATCTGTTAAGATCGATAAAGACGGTAAGCCTGTACAATAAAACCCAAATAATTACATCTACCTATGATAAGAAAGCCAGATTATGTCTGGCTTTTCTTATTTTTGTTACATGGCGAGAATCCTGATTTTAGAAGACGATAACACATTTGCTCAAATACTCGATGGTTTTTTAACAAAAAATGGTCATGAGGTTACCCTCGTAACACAAGTAAAACAATCATTTAAGCAAGTTGAAACCAATACATTCGATTTACTTTTAATCGATTACCGCCTGCCGGATGGAACCGGATTTGAAGTGCTTACCCACCTTCGCGATTTAGGGCTTTCTATTCCGGTCATCATCATGACCAGTTTTAACGATGTCCGTACAGCAGTCAAATCAATTCAATTGGGTGCATTTGATTACATCACCAAGCCGGTTAATCCAGATGAGCTTTTAATGGTGATCAAAAGTTCTTTAACCAAAAAGGACTTAAAGAGTGTTGAACCAAAAGAAGTAAACAGCGATTTTATTAAGGGTAAAAGTACCGTTGCCGATAAACTCTATGAGCATATTAATTTGGTCGCGCCTACAGACATGTCGGTAATCATACAGGGCGAAAGCGGTACAGGGAAAGAATTTGCAGCCAGAACCCTGCATCAGCAGAGCAAACGTGCCAACCAACCATTTGTTGCTATCGATTGTGGTGCATTATCCAAAGATTTGGCCGCCAGTGAATTATTCGGACATGTTAAAGGGGCGTTTACAGGGGCGCTAAATGATAAAAAAGGCCAGTTTGAGGCTGCCGATGGAGGAACTTTATTTTTAGATGAAGTGGGCAACCTAAGCTATGAGGTGCAGATTAAGTTGCTCAGGGCTTTACAGGAAAGGGTGATACAACCTTTGGGCAGTACCAAACAGATTCCCGTTAATGTACGTATCATCACGGCTACCAATGATGACCTGGCCAATAGCATGCAACAGGGAGAATTCAGAGAAGATCTGTACCATCGTTTAAATGAATTTAAAATCCAGCTTCCGCCTTTACGCGAAAGGGGCGGGGATTTAGAATTATTTATCAACCACTTTATCACTTTATCCAACCGCGATTTAGGTCGTAATGTGAAAAGTATCTCTGCTGAAGCGAAAGCATTATTGTTGAGTTATGACTGGCCGGGAAATCTCCGCGAGCTTAGTAATGTGATCAAACGAATGGTTTTATTGAGCCAGGGCGATGTTGCCCAGATCAATGCATTACCCGATGAAATGATGGTTTCTGTCCATCAGCAATCAGCTCCGGGCAATTCATCCGATCTGAAAGCTGTTAACGAACAAAATGAAAAAGCATTGATCACCGAAACACTGATCAAAGTAAGATATAACAAATCAAAAGCTGCAAAAATCTTAAATATCGACCGCAAAACGTTGTATGCTAAAATGGAACGCTACGGGATAGAATAACTATTCTACAGTAACATTGTCGATTTTTTCTATAAAGGCAATCAAACTATCCAATGCGCTGAGCTGTAGTAACAGCTCAGATTTAATATTTTCGGTTAATCCATTTTCCACTATTTCCATTTCCAGGGTTCTAAAAGCATTGGCTAAGGTTTTCGAGCCCATCTGGGCCACGCGTCCAGCAAGCCGGTGAACCAATAATCTGCTCCTATCATGATCGTTTTCATCCAGGTATTTTTTTAGTTCGGCTGCATCATCAATCGAATCTTGCCTGAAGCGGGTAAGGATTTTTTCCAATAATTCCTGATCGCCAAAAGTCATTTTCTCGATTGAGGAAAAATCAAATTCAGGTTGATTGGCCAATATTTCTGTTTTATCAAAAATAGACAGGATATCAACCGCCCTAAACGGTTTCATAATTAATCCGTCAAAACCCTCACTCAAAACCATTTCGCGCTCTTCAGGTAGAACCTGTGCGGTAATGGCATAAAATTTAACATTTTGCGGCAGTTTCCTTTTCAATAAGTGGCAGAGTTCAAAACCCGTCATTTCAGGCATGCGCATATCTATCAAAACATACTTCAAATCAGCATCGGGCTCGGTATGAAGAATGTCTGCCACCTGTGTAAAACTCCTGTAAGGCACTTTATTTCTCTCGAAAATCATCCCACATAAATCCAGGATCAGTTTATCATCGTCGATTACCCAAACCCTTCCCGGATTTACAATGGCATAATGCGTTAAGTCTAAGGCATCGTTTACACGCTCTGTGGTATTTTCATATTTGATGTAAATATTAAATGTGGTACCCATGCCCGGTTTACTTTTCACATAAATTCTTCCTCCCTGCGCTTCAATCAAAGATTTAACAATAGGCAGGCCCAAACCGGTCCCTGCAGGATTAATCAAATATTTTTCGGGAGATTCGATCTGCTCAAATTCATTAAATATCTTCGGAATATCTTTTTCCTCAAAACCGATCCCTGTATCCTTTACTGTAAAATGGAAATGCAGATCATTTCCCTGCTTTTTGTAAGATACAGCCAGCTCAATTTCACCTTTCAAAGTAAATTTTACTGCATTACCCAATAAGTTAAATAAAATTTGCTTTAGCCTGAAAACATCTCCCTTTACAAAATCCAGACCGGCAAGATCAAATGCCGTATCTAACCGGAGCAACTTCTGTTCTGCCAATGGCCGCATTACCGAAACCACTTCGTCCAAAGCTTTTCTGATATTGAATACCTGGTTGTTGAAGCTAAACTCACCCGACGTAATCCTGTTATAATCCAAAACTTCGTTAACAATCTGAAGTAGGTGGATGGAAGATTGATAAATGGCATCAACATCTTTCTTATTAGGTACATCCTGCTGGGTAATCAGTTCGGCATAACCTAAAATAGACTGCAAAGGCGTTCTGATCTCATGGCTCATATTTGACAGGAACCGTTGCTTCGCTTTACCATGGTATTCAGCCTCGTCTTTAGCAAGTTCCAATTCTTTTCTATATCTGTTACTTTTTGTAATATCGGCCATAATTAAATACAGCAGAATAACCGTTAACAGAAAAAAGATAATGATAATGGTTGTAATCTGGGTAATCCCATCATTAACCACTTCTTTAGCCTGGATACCATTTAAATCGACCTGGGCTACAGCCTGCCCTTCAACTTCTCTTAAAATCTGTAGTATTTTAGCGGTTAAAGCATTGCTTGCACTCGACAAGTCGGCTTCCCGCTTTAAAAATTTCTGGCTTTTCTGACGTTGTTCCAGTTCGATATTTTTTAACGAACCCGTCATGCTTTTCATGATACTATCTTCAGCCTTTGCATTTAAGGTATCACGCTTAACTTTAAATTCCTCATTAATAATTTTATAAACATCAGATTTTTTCTTGCCAAAAAGTTTGCTCAGGAAACCCCTCGATTTTTGTTCTTCTTCAGGTGCAACCGTAGTGGTTGATGTGGTCGTTTCGGTGGTTAATACCGCACTGTCAGCTTGCCTGCTACGTGTAGCCACAAGCTCATTCAATTTCCTGACCTCCTCCGAAAAAGATTTGGTATTCACCAGTGTTTCCCTCACCTTAAGGTAGTTCACAAATTGTTTATCCCGCTCTGACAGTAAAATTTTAATAGATTTTATCCTTGCCAACTGCGCAGAATCACCCCGGTATAATTTACGCAGGGTATCTAAACCCGACCTTAACCTCCGCGATTCTTTAAGAAAACTATAGGTGCCCTGTTTGTTAAAAGCCTCATCGCGCTGCAACTGATCTAACCTGGCTATCCTATGCGATAGGTCGTTAACAATCCTTAAGCGGTCGTTTGGTGCAGAAATTTCTTCAACGGTATCCAGCATCCGCGTAAAGGCAAATTTACTGATACCCCATGCCAAAAGCAATGCGAAACAGGCGAACAAAAAACCGATGATCACTTTACTTTTGATTGCCCGGAAGAATCTTTTCTGAATAACAGCCGCCATTGATTTAGATTGTTTAGATTATCCATTATAATAACGGTTTAACCTAAATATTTAATATGGATTTATCTTTGCAAATAACGTACCACAAGAAAAATTGATTGAGAAACTTTAATTTTAAACACCTCCAAAAAACAAACCATGAACCGTATCGACCATCTTTCTGAATGTTAAACCCGCTTTATTCCAGAAAATACATTACGGTAGAAAAAAATTGAAGAAAGGTTCGATATGAGCGTACGTAACGGTTATCAGATCCCAGAGCATGAATACCGGGATCATCTGTCTCAGGAATTTAGGCTTCCCTTTCAAAAAACACAGCACATGTCACTAATTGACCACGCGCGCCTAATCCCGTAAATGATTAAAAACATTTTTCCAGGCTGTCATAAGGTTGTCAGTGGCGGGCTTTTTCTTTGTTTAAACAAACATCAAAATCATGAGCATCGCTGATTTACTACTTATGGAATTACACGCAGCAGAAAAAACAAAACAGAAAAACATGGAAATTATTAATTTATTATTGAAAGAATTAGAAGCCGAATTTAACATCACAAAAAAATTCCTCGCGATTGTTCCGGCAGAAAAATTTGACTGGGCTCCACACGAAAAAAGCATGAAATTGAAATCATTAGCGGTTCATATTGCTGATCTGCCGAGCTGGGTTTCTTTAGCCTTAACTACCGATGGACTGGATTTCGAAACAGCACCTTATGTAGAAAAAACTATAGAAAATGTTGGTGATCTGGTAAAAATTTTGGAAGAAAATTATAACGAAGGGAAAACAGAACTGAAAAAAGCAACAGAAGAGGATTTGGGTGGACGCTGGATATTAAGGATGGGCAAACAAGTTTTGGCCGATTATTCTAAATATGAAACCATTCGCCACTCCCTTAGCCAAACTACTCATCACAGGGCACAGCTCGGCGTTTATTTAAGATTACTGGATATTCCTATCCCAGGCAGTTACGGACCAAGTGCAGATGATCAAAACTTTTAGCTCACAATACATTCAAATGAGGCCATCGAAACCGGGTGTGTTTTGATGGTCATTCTTGGAAATGACTGCCGAATTACAAGGCCATATTGATATTCTATTTCCACTTTGTTAGATTTAGCCATGAAAAAAATATTGGCCATTTCAGGAAGCACCAAAACCTCATCCACCAATGGGCTTTATATTTCGGCTATTAGTCAGCTTCTGGGAAAAGATTTTGAGGTCTATATCTTCCCAACTATTGCAGATGTTCCACATTTCAACCCAGATCTAGATTTAGCAGATCCACCAAGGATTGTTTATGACCTTCGTAAAACCATCCAGGAAGCAGACGGCATCATCATTTCTACACCTGAATACGCCATGGGTTTACCAGGATCGCTTAAAAACCTGCTCGATTGGACGGTAAGCTCAGCATCATTTTCAGGGAAACCTGTTTTTGCACTTGTAGCTTCTACACAGGGTGAAAAAGCCTATAAATCCATAATAGATATTTTAACGGTACTTGAGGCCAATATCTCTTCAAAGCTTATTTCCTTTGCAAAAGCAAAGATTAATCCTGATGCAGAAATTATAGATCAGGAAACTTTAACCGGACTTAAAGCTAACGTTAAAGCATTTGTTGCGGCAGTTGAAAATGGATAACACGATTTATTTCCGTAAAATTGCAGTATGAACAATAATGCTGCCACCCGTTTAAATAAATTCATTAGTGAAAGTGGATTATGTTCACGTCGTGAAGCAGACCGATATATTGAAAAGGGAACGGTTTTCATCAACGGAAAAAGAGCCAGGATAGGTGATCAGGTTTTTGCAGGAGATAAAGTGATGGTTAACGGCCATCATATCGAACCCAAAGAAGAAAGTAATTTTATCCTGCTTGCTTTCAATAAACCTGTTGGCATTACCAGTACCACTGAAGGCACCGTACGTGATAATATTGTCGATTATGTTAATTACAGTGAAAGAATATTTCCCATCGGCCGGTTAGACAAAGATTCATCTGGCCTGATCTTCCTCACCAACAATGGTGATATCGTTAATAAAATCCTGCGTGCAGGGAACAAGCACGAGAAGGAATACGTAGTCACTGTTAATAAACCCATTACCGAAGATTTTATCTTTGAAATGAGTAATGGCGTTCCTATTTTGGGTGTAAATACGCGCAAGTGCAAAGTACGGCAGCTTAGCACCTTTGTTTTCAATATCATTTTAATTCAAGGTTTAAACCGGCAGATTAGAAGAATGTGCGAGCATTTTGGCTACGAAGTAACCAAACTGGAGCGCACACGCATCATGAATATCAGCCTTAAAGGTATTCCAACAGGAGAGTTTAGGGAGCTTACTGATGAAGAGATGAAGGCCATTACCAAAAGTGTAGAAAATTCGTCCTCAGAAGCCAAGGCTAAAACAAAAAGCACCGCCCGGAAAAAGGCAAACGTGCGGGAGGAAATTCCGGAACTTAAAGAAGAACCGCCCAAAAAGGTATTCAGACCGAAACCATCCAATCAAAAATCATCGGCTAAGAAAACAGCTGGTCACCCAGGTTCAAAACCTTCCGGCAAGGCCAATAGCGGAAACCGAAATTCGCGGCCTGCAAAAGGCAAACCTTCAGGCAAGTCAAACACAAGAGGAAGAGGAAGATAAAGCTAAAAATTTGTAAAATTTGGCCTGATTATCGTCCTTATACCTTCCAGCTTTTTACCTTCTGCCTTTTTTAAGTACCTTTGCAACAAATGGTAACAGCAAAAAAAACCGATATCCGTGCGTTAGATCTGCCACAATTGCAACAACATCTTACTGCAATGCAACAGCCTGCTTTTAGGGCAAAGCAAATTTACCAGTGGCTTTGGGAAAAATCGGCAACGAGTTTTGAGCAGATGAGTAATCTATCCAAAGACCTTCGTAAAGCATTGGACGAAACTTTTGCCATTAATGCCGTTCAGGTTAACAACTCTCAGTTCAGTAACGACCATACCATCAAAAATACGTTTAAGTTAGCAGATGGCAATATCGTAGAGGGTGTTTTAATTCCGCTGGAAGATCGCATGACTGCTTGTGTAAGTTCGCAGGTAGGCTGCAGCCTAACCTGTAAATTTTGTGCAACCGGTTATATGGAACGTAAGCGTAATTTAAATGCTGACGAGATTTATGACCAGGTAGTATTGATTGATAAACAAGCCAGGCAGAATTATAACAATCCCCTTACCAATATTGTGTACATGGGGATGGGAGAACCGCTGTTAAATTATGCCAATGTACTAAAGTCTATCGAACGCATTACAGCACCCGATGGACTAAACATGAGCTACAAAAGGATTACAGTTTCTACTGCCGGTATTGCCAAGATGATCAAAAAATTAGGTGATGATGGCGCAAAATTCAACCTTGCCTTGTCGCTACATGCCGCTGATGATAAAAAGCGTAATGAGATCATGCCCATTAATGAGGCCAACTCATTAAAATCACTTGCCGAGGCCTTAAAATATTATTTTGCCAAAACCAAAAATCCGGTAACCTACGAATACATCGTTTTTAATCATTTTAACGATGAAATTTCTGATGCGATGGATTTGGCTAAATTCTGTAAACATATTCCCTGTAAAGTAAACCTGATTGAATATAATCCAATATCTTTCGCTGATTTCACCAACGCTGAAGGCGATAAGATTGATGCTTTTTCTAATTATTTAAAAAGCCAGGGGATCAATACCAACATCCGCCGTAGCCGTGGTAAAGATATCGATGCTGCCTGTGGGCAATTGGCGGTTAAGGAAGAAGCGAAGGCCTAAGCGAGATCATACCATATTTTCAATAAATCTCTTTCATTTTTGGAGCGCAGTTTACTGTGCCTTTGGGTTCGGTCCCGTCCCGCTCACTTTTTGATGCGAAAGATGGAAAATGTAAAACGGATGATGGAATGCTCTCTGCGGAGATCAGCGTTTTCTGCGGGAGTACAACCTTAACTTTTCTCAACTCCTTAATAATTTAAATACCTCTTGGTCTTGGAGCGCAGTGTCCCGAGCGTTTGGGCCGGGTCCCGTCCTGCTGTGCGCTTTATCCTTTTGGAAACCTTATTTTTTAAACAATTTTTCTTAGCCAAAAGGGATGCCGCTTCCATCAGGGCTATTTAACCCGGGACATCACATGGAAGATGTAAAATGGAGATGGAACGCTTTCTGCGGAGATCAGCGTCTTCTGCGGGAGCACAACCTTAACTTTTCTCAACTCCTTAATAATTTAAATACCTCTGGGTCTTGGAGCGCAGTGTCCCGAGCATTTGGGATAGGTCCCGTCCTGCTGTGCGCTTTATCCTTTTGGAAACCTTATTTTTTAAACAATTTTTCTTAGCCAAAAGGGATGCCGCTTCCATCAGGGCTATTTAACCCGGGACATCACATGGAAGATGTAAAATGGAGATGGAACGCTTTCTGCGGAGATCAGCGTCTTCTGCGGGAGCACAACCTTAACTTTTCTCAACTCCTTAATAATTTAAATACCTCTGGGTCTTGGAGCGCAGTGTCCCGAGCATTTGGGATAGGTCCCGTCCTGCTGTGCGCTTTATCCTTTTGGAAACCTTATTTTTTAAACAATTTTTATTCGCCAAAAGGGATGCCGCTACCATCAGGGCTATTTAACCCGGGATATAAAATAAAGGAGTAAGGATGGGAGATGTAAAACGGATGATGGAATGGCTTTCTGCGGAGATCGGTGTAATCTGCGGGGAACAAAGCTTAGCGCCCTAAGCCCTTAATGCCGGGAAACCGCTGTGCGCTCTGCCCTTTGCGGATAAAACACCCTTATAATGGAAGAATCTAAAACGGATGATGGAATGGTCTCTGCGGAGATCAGTGTAATCTGCGGGGAACAAAGCTTAGCGCCCTAAGCCCTTAATGCCGGGAAACCGCTGTGCGCTCTGCCCTTTGCGGATAAAACACCCTTA
>NZ_JBHNZK010000040.1:0-9930 GCF_042464845.1 Pedobacter sp. BG31 | reverse complement strand
GTTCCGTGGCAGACATAACGCTTAGGCATGCGCAGAAAGATCTACAACTATTTAAATGCAATTCGTTAGCCCCTAACCAGCAGGGATATTGCTTTTAAAACATTTGCAAAAATTAATTAGCCACGGAGACACAGAAATCACGGAGGAGATTAAATTTTTCCGTGTTTTTCGTGCTTCTGTGGCAAACATAACGCTTAGGCATGCGCAGAAAGATCTAGAACTAACAGTGAAAAGTTAAAAGCGGTTTCCCTGCCCTAACCAGGCATGATATTACCATTAATGCAAAATAGATTTAGCAGGATTATCCCGCCATTTTATCTGTAACACGTTTAACCGCAACATTTTTAACCGCTTTAATGATAGCGTCTTTATCATAACCGCATTCTGCCCAAAGTTCAGGTTGTTCTCCGTGGTCAATAAATTTGTCCGGGATTCCGAGTCTGACCACCTCGGCATTATAATGATTATCGGTCATAAATTCTATCACAGCCGAACCGGCACCTCCCGGTAATGAGCCGTCTTCAACCGTAATGATGTGTTTGTATTTAGCAAATACCTCGTGTAATAAAGCTTCATCTAAAGGTTTTATGAAGCGTAGATCATAATGCGCCGGATAAAAACCCTCGCTATTTAATTCTATACATGCTTCAACAGCAAAATTACCAACGTGTCCGATGGTTAACAAGGCTACATCTTCTCCATCGCAGATTTTACGTCCTTTGCCAATCTCCAATGCCTTAAAAGGTCTCTTCCAGTCAGGCATTACCCCATTGCCGCGCGGGTAACGGATAACAAAAGGGCCTATATTTTCTTGTTGAGCCGTAAACATCAGGTTGCGGAGCTCTTCTTCATTCATAGGAGAAGACACAACTAAATTAGGGATACAACGCATGTAGGCAATATCATATGCCCCGTGGTGTGTTGCTCCATCAGCACCTGCTAAACCTGCACGGTCTAAACAGAATACTACGTTCAGCTTTTGGATGGCCACATCATGGATGACCTGATCGTAGGCCCGCTGCATAAAGCTTGAATAAATATTGCAGAAAGGAACCAGGCCCTGTACGGCCAGGCCTGCTGAGAAAGTTACCGCGTGCTGTTCTGCAATGCCTACATCAAACGCACGCTTTGGCATTGCTTTCATCATGATATTTAATGATGAGCCTGAGGGCATGGCTGGAGTGATGCCTACAATTTTATCGTTAGCCTCGGCCAGTTCAACCATCGTATGCCCAAAAACATCCTGGTATTTGGGAGGCTGTGGTTTATCAGAAATGCTTTTTTTAATTTCGCCGGTAATCTTATCAAAAAGACCGGGTGCATGCCATTTGGTTTGGTCTTTTTCTGCCAAAGCAAAGCCTTTGCCTTTAACGGTAACGCAATGCAATAGTTTCGGGCCCGGAATGGCAGCAAGATCTTTAATCACCTGTGCCAGGCGTTTTACATCATGCCCGTCAACAGGACCGAAATACCTGAAATTTAACGCTTCAAATAAATTGCTTTGTTTGAGTAAGGTGCCTTTAATGCTTTTCTCTATTTTCTTAACATACTTGTGTGCATTAGGGCCAAGTTTAGAGAGTCCGGTGAGTACATGAGAAATATCATCGCGGAAACGGTTATATGATTTCGAAATGGTGATGCTGGTTAAATATTCTTTCAGCGCCCCAACGTTCGGATCAATAGACATGCAGTTATCATTCAGGATTACCAATACATTGCTGTTTTCAATGCCGGCATGGTTTAATCCTTCAAAAGCTAAGCCGGCTGTCATGGCACCATCGCCGATAACGGCTACGTGCTGCCTGTCGGTTTCACCCTTCAATTGCGAAGCCACCGCCATGCCCAAAGCGGCCGAAATGGAAGTAGATGAATGGCCTACACCAAAGGTATCGTATTCGCTTTCTGAAATCTTTGGGAATCCGCTGATGCCACCGTATACCCGGTTGGTATGGAATAAATCCCTTCGGCCGGTTAATATTTTATGTCCGTATGCCTGATGGCCTACATCCCAAACCAACTTATCGTAGGGCGTATTTAATGCATAATGTAAGGCAACTGTCAGTTCTACAACACCTAAACTGGCACCAAAATGACCGCCATTTACACTTACTACGTCAATGATATATTGTCGTAATTCCTGGCTTATTTGTTCTAAGTCAGATTCGCTATATTGCTTTAAATCAGCAGGATAGTTGATTTTAGATAATAGGGGGCCAGCTTTTACTTGCATTCGTAATTTATAGTGAAAAACAAGATACAAAGTAAGTTAAATTTGTTCTAATATAGAAGAGAAAAATAGCGCTTTATTATAGCGGGGTGAGCGGCTGGCAGTGAACGCTTAGCGTGGAGCGTTTGACAGAGGGCGGCCTGAAGATTGCGCATAGTCTTTTAAGTTATAAGACCTGAAAATTTTCATTATGTTTGTTGCTACACATGCAGGCAGAGAATTTTGAGATAAAGCTTCCGGTATTTGAAGGTCCCTTCGATTTGTTGCTGTTCTTTATTGAACGCGATGAACTTAATATCCAGGATGTGGAGATCTCGAAAATCACCAACGATTTTTTGGCCTATATCCACCAGCTCCTGGAGCTAAATGTAGAAGTGGCGAGCGAATTTATTTTGGTTGCGGCTACCTTGATGCGCATTAAATCTAAAATGTTGCTGCCCAGGATTGAGGTAGACGAAACGGGCAGCGAAATCAACTCTGAGCAGGATCTTATTGCCAGGCTGATTGCCTACAAACAGTTTAAATCTGCAGCAGAAGAGATGAAGTGGTATGAAGAAGAGCGGTTAAAGCAAAATCATAGAGGTAATATTGCATACGATCTTGCACTGGCTGCGGCATCTTCCGCCCATCAGGATGAACTCTTATCCCTTGATCTGTATAAGCTTTTGACCGTTTATCACCGCACCATGCAAAGGTATGAGTTGCGTAGTGAAGAAGTAAAGCATACGGTTGTACAATATCCCTATACGATCGAACAGCAAAAACACTTTATCGCCAACTTGCTTGATATCAATAAACAGATTGATTTTGCCCTGGTGCTTAAAAATTCGGAAAACAAAGTGCATTTCGTTTATAATTTTCTGGCCATTTTGGAAATGCTGCAACAACAAATCGTTGAGATAACCATTGGGAGTGGCTTTAACAACTTTAATGTGAAAGCATTAACTTAAACAAGCGCGAATTAAATTTGAAATCCTTACTTTTGCCAAAAAAATACAAACCTAAATATACAATGACACGCGACAACCAGATTTTCGAACTTATCGATAAAGAGTTAAACCGCCAGGAACATGGTTTAGAGCTTATTGCATCAGAAAACTTTGTAAGCAAACAAGTGATGGAAGCTGCCGGATCGGTATTGACCAACAAATATGCAGAAGGCTTACCAGGAAAACGTTACTATGGCGGCTGCCAGGTGGTAGATGTGGTAGAGCAAATTGCGATCGATAGGGCAAAAGAATTGTTTGGAGCAGCGTGGGTAAACGTTCAACCGCATTCTGGTGCGCAGGCCAATGCCGCGGTAATGCTTGCTGTTTTGCAACCAGGTGATAAAATATTAGGATTTGACCTTTCTCACGGTGGACACTTAACACATGGTTCGCCGGTTAACTTCTCGGGTAAATTATATCAGCCTTTGTTCTATGGCGTAGAAAAAGAAACCGGACTAATTGATTATAAAAAATTAGAGGAAGTTGCTTTGGCTGAAAAACCGAAACTGATTATCTGCGGTGCATCTGCTTATTCACGTGAGTGGGATTATGCTTTTATCCGTGCAGTAGCCGATAAAATCGGCGCTTTGGTTTTAGCTGATATTTCCCATCCGGCTGGTTTAATCGCTAAAGGACTGCTGGCCAACCCGCTTCCACATTGCCATATTGTAACCACAACAACCCACAAAACTTTGCGTGGACCACGTGGTGGTATGATTATGATGGGACGGGATTTCGAAAACCCATGGGGATTTAAAACACCAAAAGGCGAAACCCGTTTAATGAGCAATTTGCTTGATATGGCAGTTTTCCCAGGTACGCAGGGCGGTCCGTTAGAGCATATTATTGCAGCTAAGGCAATTGCTTTTGGCGAAGCTTTAAGCGAAGAGTACGGAACCTACATTAAACAGGTAGCGGCTAATGCACAGGCCATGGCTAAGGCATTTGTAGCAAAAGGATATGGCATCATTTCAGGGGGTACGGATAACCACCTGATGTTAATCGACCTGCGCAATAAAAACATCACAGGTAAGGTAGCCGAAAATGCTTTGGAAAAAGCAGAAATTACGGTAAACAAAAATATGGTTCCTTTTGATGATAAATCGCCGTTTGTAACTTCTGGTATCCGCGTAGGTACGGCTGCTGTTACAACACGTGGGTTAAAAGAAGCTGAAATGGAACAGATTGTTGAATTAATTGATCGGGTTTTAACCAATCCGGAAGACGAAACGAACCTAAATACAGTAAAAGCTGAAGTGATTAAATTGGTAAGCGCATTTCCACTTTATAAATAAGCTTAACTAATTCGATTTACTAATGATATAATGAAAGCAGCTACAAAAATGTAGCTGCTTTTTTGATTTAACTAAAACATCTTTAGCGCTTAATACCTGAAACAAACGTTTGTTTTATATATTTGGCAATTAAAATATAACTAGAATTTATGTGTGGAATAGTAGGCTATATTGGCTATAGAGAAGCCTGGCCAATTGTACTTAAAGGCCTTAAAAGATTGGAATACCGCGGTTATGACAGTGCTGGTATTGCAGTAATGAATGAAACCGGTGAACATATTTATAAAAAAGCGGGTAAAGTAGCCGTATTAGAGGAGTTTGCTCAAGATCAGGATAAATCTGGTACGATTGCAATGGGCCATACCCGTTGGGCTACCCATGGAGTTCCCTCTGACCGCAACTCCCATCCACATACTTCAAATAATGGTAAGTTATCAATTATTCATAATGGTATTATAGAAAACTATGCTACATTAAAAGAGGAGTTGATTAGCAGAGGTCATGAATTTAAAAGCGATACCGACACGGAGGTATTAATTCATCTGGTAGAAGAAATCCAGAAAATCGAAAATATTGATCTTCTGGAAGCTGTTCGTTTAGCCTTGAAGGAAGTAATTGGTGCTTATGCCATAGTGATTATGGACCAGGACCATCCAGATCGTCTAATCGTGGCCAGAAAGGGTAGCCCGATGGTTATTGGTGTGGGCCAGGGAGAGTACTTTATCGCTTCTGATGCTACGCCGATTATTGAATATACCAAAAATGTAATCTATCTCAATGATAATGAAATTGCGTTAATCACCAAAGATGATCTGTTGGTTAAAAGGTTGGATAATGTAGTGCAAACACCATTGATCCAGGAACTGCAGTTAAAGCTGGAAATGCTGGAGAAAGGTGGTTTCGATCACTTTATGCTCAAAGAAATTTATGAGCAACCGCGTTCCATTAAAGATTGTATGCGTGGCCGTATCTACCCGGAAGAGGGTAAGGTGCAGCTTGGCGGGATTAAAGAATTTGCAGAAAAATTAAAAAATATAGATCGCATCATCATTGTGGCCTGCGGAACATCCTGGCATGCAGGTTTGGTTGGCGAATACCTGATTGAAGAATATGCCCGCATTCCTGTTGAAGTTGAATATGCATCAGAATTCAGGTACAGAAATCCGATTATCACCGAAAAAGATGTGGTGATTGCCATTTCGCAGTCTGGAGAAACAGCTGATACCATGGCGGCTATTGAGATGGCTAAAGAACGTGGTGCAACTATTTTCGGAATCTGCAATGTTGCCGGTGCCTCTATTCCCCGCTTAACACATGCTGGTGTTTACACCCACGCCGGACCTGAAATCGGTGTGGCATCAACAAAAGCATTTACCGCACAGGTAACCGTTTTAACTTTAATGGCTTTTTACATGGCCCAGCAAAAAGGAACCATTACCACTTCAAAGTTAATTGAACTTTTAACCGAGCTTGACCATATTCCTGAAAAAATTCAGGTTGCTTTAGAGTCGAACAACCTGATTAAAGAGGTAGCAGAAAAGATTAAAGATTCTACCAATTGTTTGTTTTTAGGTAGAGGAAGTGGCTTCCCGGTAGCTTTAGAGGGAGCCTTAAAACTGAAGGAAATCTCTTATATCCATGCAGAAGGATATCCTGCTGCGGAAATGAAACATGGTCCGATTGCCTTAATTGATGAAGAAATGCCTGTAGTGTTCATCGCAACGCAAAACTCATCTTACGAAAAAGTGATCAGTAACATACAAGAGGTAAAAGCCAGAAAAGGAAAAGTAATTGCCATTGTGACCGAAGGGGACATGGAAGTGAAAAAAATGGCCGATTACTGCATCGAAATTCCTGATGCCAATGAAGCTTTTTTACCGCTCCTGGCAACCATACCGCTTCAGTTATTATCGTATCATATTGCGGTAATGCGTGGCTGTAACGTAGATCAGCCAAGAAACCTGGCCAAATCAGTAACTGTTGAATAATTTTACCACAAAACAGATAAACAGAGCAGTTGCATTAATTTGCAGCTGCTTTTTTGTTTACATGCGTATTTAGATACAGGCATTGTTAAATAAGCCCTATCCGATAGGTATCGGATGTACGGATGCCGTTTCTTAACAACATTTTTGATATCAATAAATTGGAATGGCAGGAGGAAAAGGGGGGCGGGTGGCCGCGATTAGCACCAGTGTTCACTTGCTAAAAGAATAAAAAGTAAAACTGATCTTTAAAAAGGCCAAAAAAGTAAAGGGCCGATATTCTTCAGAAGAAATCGACCCTTACCATCTAAATTAACGCTCTCGGATATATAAACGCAACTTCATGCGGTTTGGTTTTGAGAAAATATAAAAAAAACCTATTATTTCTCGTAACTGCCTAAGGTTGAGGGATAAAATCTTTCATTTTCGATTATATCTTTGTTAAGATAAATACTGAAATAAGGATCGGCAGTTAAATCAGCACCTTTTTTTCTGGCTGAACTGTTTGCAGCAGGTTCAAAATTGTACTGTTCCTGGTGGATAAAGGAAGGGCCGATGTTCAAAATGTTGCCATTGCCGTTATAAGCATTGTTGGTAGATCGGATCAAGTTATGTGATAGATTGAGCTGCAGATTGGCAGCATTTTTCTTTTGTATGTCCAATTCGTTGACTAAACTTCCCCAAATGATATTATTGGTTAAATCAACCTGAAGTTTATGGTAAACATTTGCTGATAAATAATCTGTAAAGCTCAGTGAGGCTGTTTTGCGCGGAAAGTTTAAATTGTAGCCCGCAAAGGTGTTCTGTTTCAGGTTATAATTACCTCCTCCAACAGCATATATCAAATAATTTCCGCAATTATACATCAGATTATTAAAGGCTAACAGTTCTGAATGATAGCCAATATAGGCTGCCACCTGCATGTTTTTAATAATACTATTACTTAAAATTAATTTTGGGTTGCTGTTTAACGATAAAGAATCGGAGGTAATGCCAACAGATGCGTTTTTAATGATCGCATTTTTAATCAGCCCTTGTCCGGTTTTTTTTAAGAAAATTCCCTTCCATTGTCCAGGCTCATCAGTATAAATGCTTTCAAGCCGGTCGCTGCAAAACAGTACAGGTTCGTTTATGCTGCCGTTAACGATCAGGTTTCCCTCGATGTTTAAACCGGCATCCTTATGGAAATAGATTTTAGTTCCCGGCTGGATGGTTAATACAGTGCCACTTTTCAGGGTTAACGATCCGTTAATAACATAGGGCAGCGCTTTTGTCCAGATGGTATTTGTGCTGATGGAAGATTCATTAATGAATACCGCATTTTGCCCGTAAGCTAAAAGCTGAATGACCTGTTTATTCCCGTTTGTTTTTAAAATGATCGAATCTTGCACCAGAAAGGGTAGGCTATTGGCATTGGGGCTGATCGAAACCCTAACAAAAAGATTTATTGAATCCCGACCGTTTATGACAAGGTCATTTTTATAAGTTGTTTGTTCTCCGTTAATATTGATGCCAAAAGCAGAAGTGCGTCCGCCAGCTAATTTAATTTCCGATACTTTAACCGCATCATTATTGTTGTTAATGATTTTGACTATTCTGACTGTTGAGCCTATTGAAGTAAAAATGGTATCGAATAATATTTCTTTACTGGAAAAGCTGAGCCTGGCATCTGGGTTTGTGCTAATGTTTTCATTCTTCCGGCAAGCCGAAGCAATGAATAAGATGAGTAGCAATAAACCAGTATTTAAACGCATAAATCAAACTTAAAAAATGTTTGGCTACTTGCAAGGGTATTTGCAGCGCATTCAATCATTATTCGGCGAAGGCAAGTGCTGCTATGCTTACTTTTCCTGCCTCAGCGGCAAATAGTGCATTAGCGCAGGCTTCAAGCGTTGAACCGGTTGTAATTACATCGTCAACCAATAAAACATGTTTGCCCATGATATCTTCCTGAAATTCTACCTGGAATACATCCTTCATATTTTCATAACGGTTATACCTGCTTTTTTTGGTTTGGCTTTCAGTAGAAGTACTTCTAATAAGGTGGTCCACGCTGATGCCGGTACCCATTTGTGCTGCAATTCCTTCTGCAATGAACATGCTTTGGTTATATCCCCTCATTTTGTATTTCTTGCGGTGTAAAGGAACCGGAATCACCAGGTCAATGTCCTGGTAAAGCGTTGCTGTTCTCAGCCTTTCCCCCAACATATTACCCAGCAGGATTCCAACATCAGTTCTTCCGTTATATTTTAAATTGTGGATTAAGTGCTGAACTTTCGTTCCTTTTCTAAAATACAACATGGCCATTGCCGCATTAATTGGTAAGCGGCCCCAAAACTGCCTGGCAACCCTATTGTCTGCATATTCGTGATAATCGGTAAAAGGGAGGTCGTACAGGCATTTCGTGCAGATTAAATACTCGCTATGGTATAATGCTACACCGCAGGCGTTGCAGAGGTTTGGAAATAGCAAACCAATTAAATCATTACACCATTGTTTAACCTGTAGCATAAACTAATTTATAAAATTTTTATGAGGAATACCCATGTTTTGAGTTTTCGGGTTTGTTTTTCTTTTTAGCAAAGCAGGGTCCGGTGGTACTATATAAGCATGTTCCCGCTTTCGCTTATAGTCCTCGCTGCGCTCCGGGCTATTCCGCTCAATCGGGTTTAGGTGGGCAGTTTCTTCCGAAGTTTCAAGTGGCCGGGCGCAGGGGAACTTTGGAAGTTTAGTGGCAGATCTGCATTCCTGAGCGTAGCGTGAGAATCTTTTCGTCATCTAGGATTTCGACACTACCAGTTGCTTCAAGGTATACAGGCCAACGCCAAACAGCCAGGATCTCATATTGTTTTGGCCTGTCGAAAAATATTTCCCGTTGAAAACCATGAACTTAAGTTAAAACCTCTATTAATCGTTTCAAAATCTTTGTGGGGAATGATATTTTTCCTACTTTTGCATCCCGCTTCGGAGGAAGGGGTTTGTTGAAAAGATGGCTTAGAGAGATGGAGGGCGATATTATTTTAAAATAAATATTGCGTAAGAGAAAAAGATTGCTACCTTTGCAGCCCGGTTCGGAAGAGCGGGAAGCTGGTCATCACCGGCATATTGAAATAGAGGGAAAGAAGAAAAAGCAAACCAAAAAATAAAAATTATTTTATTTGGAAGTTCAAAAAAGATTCCTACCTTTGCACTCCCAACGGAAACGAAGGGAAAACAAAAAAAAGATCATGTAGCGGATGTTACGGTGATCAACAGAAAAGATTGAAACAGACGGAAACATGTTCAGGACGAAAAAGACCTGGACGAGCTGAAATCTGGAGATATATAAAGACGGGCCGCGAGGCAACAACAGTCGATAAGTTCTTAAAAGAGATGTCAATGTAGCGCAGTGAGGTAATGAAGTACGTATTCAAGTACAGAATGCCTGACTGAAT